>NZ_JBHUXV010000002.1:0-8485 GCF_042669125.1 Streptomyces sp. NPDC057253
GTACAGTAACCCGTGGACGGACCTGATCCGGCCGTCCCCGGCCAGGGTGATCACGTCGGAGCCGGCGACCGGTGCGGATCCGTCGGCCTCGCTCACCAGCTCCCACGAGAAGCGCGCGGTGTCGTGATGACCGTCGACGGCGCCGGTGAGACGGAAGGCGAAGCCGGGGAACTGCTCGTGGGCCGCCGCGATCACCGCGGCGATGCCGTCGTGGCCCACCACGTCGGCGAGCGGGTCGGTGTAACCCCCGCCCACGGCCCAGGCGGCCGCGACGGCCTTCGTACGGGCCTCCGGCTCCCGTGCGTTCCAGGCTTCGAAGTAGCGGGCGACGGCGGTCTCGTAACGGTCCGTGTTCGCGGACATGGGGAATCAGCCTCCATCGGAGTCATCTGCGCTGGTCGGATGTGATGCCCCAACCCTGCCCGCGCCGCCCGTGACCGTCGATTACTCCTCGGGTAATAACGTTTGAGCGTGTACCCGTCAGATTTCGGCCAGTGGTGCCGGTGAATATGCCAGGAGACTGGCCAAAAAGATGTGGTGACAGTGTTTCAGTAGTGAACATACTCGACTGAAGGCCCTTCACGTCGAGCGAAGTGCCCGTCACGTACAGCAGCAAAGCCGCGTAACGCCTATGAGCCGCACGGAAGCGAGGCCCTGCCGACAGCCGAACGGAGCAAGCGGGGGAGTGGAACGTGCACGACGAATTCCTGTGCCATGTCACGGGGTACGGCATCTGCGACGGGCGGCGCATCGGTGTGCCCCTCGGCACTTATCGGGCGCCCACGCTCGCGCTCGCGCTGTGGTGGCTGCGTGACCGGGCCTCCTGGATCGCGGATCGATTAGACCCGCAGCCCGAGGTCGGGTACTTCCCCGCGGGTGCGCTGGCGCCGGTCGCCGAGACCGTGCTCGACGTGCCCGGGCTCATGCGGGCCTGGTGCGCGGACCCGGCCCAACAGGAGCTGATCGCCGACGAGTTGGCGGCCGGACGGCTGATCCGGATCGCGGCGAGCGACGACACCACGGAGTACGAGCTCCTGGCGGAGTCCGTGGACGCGGTGAGAATGCACCGCACGGCGTCCACCCTCTTCACCCCGGTGGCCTGAGCCGCTGGGGACGCCGGGCTGGGGATGCCGGGCGGGGGTCGCCCTGCCGGCGGTCCTTCCTTCGCTCTCGTTCCGTCAGGCGGCCAAAGGGGTGAATCGGTAGAATTCTGGCATGGCGGAGCGGCCGGTCGCACCGACGGCGCCCGAGCTCGTCCTGGAGACCGACACCGGCTCCACGGTGATGAGCCCGGGCCACGACTACCACGTCGGACGCGACCCGTTGAGCGACATCGTCATCGACGATGCCCGGGTCTCGTGGCACCACGCGGTGCTGCGACCCGAGGCCGACCATTGGACCCTCGAGGACGAGAACAGCACCAACGGCACCTACGCCGACGGCCGCCGCGTCCACGAATGGGACGTCGGCCCCGGCAGCGTCATCCGCTTCGGCAGCCCCTCCGACGGCCCCTGCGCGGTCCTGCTGGGCCTGCCCACCCCCGAGCGCCCCTCGGCGGTGTCGATGCCCGGCCTCACCGGCACCTTCCGCCGGCCCACCGCCGTACGCCCGCTGCCCACCCGCACCGTCCGCATCGGCCGCGCAGACGACAACGCCCTCGTCATCGACGACCTGGTCGTCTCGCGCCACCACGCCGAGCTGCGCGCCCTGCCCGACGGCGGCTACGAGATCGTCGACCTCGGCAGCCACAACGGCACCTACCTCAACGGCCGGCCCGTCACGAGCGCCCCCCTTGGCCCCGGCGACATCGTCGGCATCGGCCACTCGGCGTTCTGCCTGGTCGGCGACATGCTCCAGGAGTACGTCGACACCGGCGAGGTCTCCCTCGACGTCCAGGACCTCACCGTCGCCGTCGACCACGGCCGCAAGACCCTCCTCGACCACGTGTCCTTCCCGGTCGGCGAGAAGTGCCTGCTCGCGGTGGTCGGCCCGAGCGGCGCCGGCAAGTCCACCCTCCTCAACGCCCTCACCGGCCAGCGCCCCGCCGACCACGGCACCGTCCTCTACGACGGCCGCGACCTCTACCGCGACTACGCCGAGCTGCGCCAGCGCATCGGCCTGGTCCCGCAGGACGACATCCTGCACGCCCAGCTGACCGTCCGCAGCGCCCTGTCCTACGCCGCCGAGCTGCGCTTCCCGCAGGACACCGCGAAGGCCGAACGCCGCGAGCGCGTCGACGAGGTCATCCGCGAACTCGGCCTGGAGCAGCGTGCCCGGCAGCCCGTGCACAGCCTCTCCGGCGGCCAGCGCAAGCGCGTCAGCGTCGCCCTGGAACTGCTCACCAAGCCGTCGCTGCTCTTCCTGGACGAGCCGACATCAGGTCTAGACCCCGGCATGGACCGCTCGGTGATGCACATGCTGCGCGGCCTCGCCGACGACGGCCGCACGGTCATCGTGGTCACCCACAGCGTCCTGAGCCTCGACGTCTGCGACCGCCTCCTCGTCCTCGCCCCCGGCGGCCGGATCGCCTACTACGGCCCGCCCGAGGACGCCCTCGCCTACTTCGGGTTCACCCAGTGGCCCGAGGCCTTCGAAGCCTTCGAACGCGACCAGGACCGCGACTGGGCGGGTGACTTCCGGCTCTCGGCCTTCCAGCACCAGTACGTCAGCGAGGCCACCGCCCAGCCCCGGACGCCCCGCTCCGAACCGGTCATCATCGCGCCCCCGCCGAGGCCCCGCAGCCGCGGCGCCCAGCTCGGCACCCTGATCCGCCGCTACTCCGCGGCCCTCGGCGCCGACCGCACCTTCCTCGCCATCATGATCGCCCTGCCCTTCGTCATGGGCGCCATGGCCCGGGCCCTCGCGGGCAGCCGGCTCACCCGGGACACCGCGATGAACGCCCTGCTCATCCTCTGCGTCGGAGGCGTCCTCACCGGCGCCGCGAACGCCGTGCGCGAGTTGGTGAAGGAGCGGGTCATCTACCGGCGCGAGCGGGCTGTCGGGCTGTCCAGATCGGCGTACCTGATGTCGAAGGTCGTGGTCCTGGGTGCGATCACCGTCGTGCAGGCGGTCGTCCTGACCCTGGTCGCCCTGCTCGGCGTCGACCTCAACGCGCCCGGCGGCGAAGGCGTGTTGATGCCGCCCCTTGTCGAAATCACGATCGCCGTGGCCCTGTTGGCGTTCACGGCGATGATGCTCGGCCTGCTGGTCTCCGCACTGGTGCGCAAGGAGGAGGTGACGATGCCGCTGCTGGTGCTGCTCGCCATCGTCCAAGTGGTCTTCTGCGGCGCCCTGCTGAAGCTCAACGGCGTGCCGGGCCTGGAGCAGCTGTCCTGGCTGGTGCCCTCGCGCTGGGCGCTCGGCGCGATGGCCGGCACCATCGGCCTCGCCCGGATCGTGCCCGGCGACCTCACCGGAGATCCGCTGTTCAAGCACTCCGCGGGCGTGTGGCTGCTGAACATCGGCATGCTCGTCGTGCTCTCCGTGCTCTTCGGTTACGTCGTCTCGCGGCTGCTGCGCCGCCACGAACCCGCGGTCATGCGGAAGTAGAGGCCGCCCATGACGACCCCCGGTTTCCGGCCCACCCACGTCGTCCCCGGGCCCGGCATGCCCGCCTGGGAGGCCCCCGACCCCGCCCGGCCCACCGTGCCCCTCGATCCGCTCCTGCCCGTCCAGCTCGTCGAGCGGCGCGGCGACTGGGCGTACGTCCTGTGCGCCAACGGCTGGGCGGCCTGGGTCGACGGCCGCCAGTTGATCGCCGTACCGCAGGACCCGCCCGCCCCCGAGAGCCCGCTCGCCCGTGCCGCCGACCCGCGCCCCCTCCTGGCCCGCGCCGACGACGCCCTGGCCCGCTACCGGGCCGCCGTCGAGGAGCTCGCGGCCGGCCGGCTCGACGGGGAGGCCTTCCGCGGGCGCACCCGGGGGCTGCGGATCGGGGTGATCGTGGACGGCGAGCACGTGTGGCTGTACGACGCCGCGCACGGGCGCTGGGTGTACGCGGAGGGGACCCGGCTCAACACCTACGCCACCGACGAGGAGCCGCAGGCGGGCGGCCACGCCCCGACCGAGGTGGCGCAGGCGGGCGGACACCCCCCGACCCAGGTGGTGACCCGCGATGGCCCGTGAGACCAGCCTGTTCTCGGGCCGCCCCTCCGAACTGGTCGGCCGGCAGGTCGCGAGCTACCGGATCGAGCAGGAGATCGGCCGGGGCGGCATGGCCGTCGTCTACCGGGCCCGGGACCTGCGCCTGGACCGCACGGTGGCGTTGAAGCTGCTGGCCCCCGAGCTCGCCCGCAACGACACCTTCCGCAACCGCTTCAGCCACGAGTCACGGGTGGCCGCCGCGATCGACCACCCGCACATCGTGCCCGTCTTCGAGGCGGGCGAGACGGACGGCGTGCTGTACATCGCCATGCGGTACGTCGCCGGCAGCGACCTGCGTCATCTCCTGGACCGGCAGGGCCCGTTGGCGCTGCCGACCGCGCTGCGGATCGCCGCCCAGGTCGCCTCGGCGCTCGACGCGGCCCACGAGCACGGCCTGGTGCACCGGGACGTGAAGCCCGGCAACATCCTGGTCGCGCGCGGCACCGACAGCGACCACCCCGAGCACACCTATCTCACCGACTTCGGCCTCACGAAGAAGTCCCTGTCGCTGACCGGGTTCACGACGGTCGGCCAGTTCGTCGGCACGCTCGACTACGTGGCCCCCGAGCAGATCTCCGGCCGCCCGGTCGACGGCCGCTGCGACGTCTACGGCTTCGCCTGCGTGGTGTACGAGGCCCTCACGGGCCACCCGCCCTTCCAGCGTGACGACGACATGGCCCTGCTGTGGGCCCACCAGTACGACGAGCCACCGGCGGTCTCCAAGTCCCGCCCCGGCCTCCCCGCCGGCCTCGACGCCGTGTTCGCCCGGGCCCTGGCCAAGAGCCCGGACGACCGCCACGACTCGTGCCTGTCCTTCGTGGCGGCCCTGCGCTCGGCGGCGACGAGCGGCCACGCGCCGGAGCAGCTCGCCGTGAGGCCCGTGGAACCGGACGAGGTGCGCCCCAAGCAGCCGCCGCGCTGGGCCCGACCGGTGGTCCGGGAGCGGTAGTCGGCCCTGGTCGGCCGGGCCGTCCGCGTCACCCCGCGGCGGATGTGATCTCCCCTGGGCGTCTGACCGGTCGGGCCAGCAGGGCGCCCAGGAAACCGGTGACCAGGCCCCACAGGGCTCCGAGGGCGACCGCGGACCAGAGCTGCGGCGTCAGGAACAGCTTGCCGCCCAGGCCGCCGCCGAGGTCGCCGATGCCGAGGACCGACAGGCCGTACTGGGCCGAGATCCGGCAGAGCAGGCAGATCATGAGGACGGTGAGGGCGAGGGCGACCGCCAGGTGCACGGCGTGCCGCCAGGCGCGGACGCCGGCGGGGGAGCGGGCCGCCATCAGGAAGGCGACCGCGAGCAGCAGGACCGCGTCCACGACCAGGAGCCACCAGATCCGGTCGTCGTGTTCGGCGAGGGTGCGCAGATTGAGCGCCTGGGTGGAGTCCGAGCGCAGCACCTCGTCCAGGACGTGCGGCATGGGCAGTCCGAAGGGGCCCTGCACCCTGCCGTTCCAGGTGGCGCCGAGACCGATGGTCAGGGCGAGCCAGACCAGGTTCGGCATGCCCAGCAGGATCACCGCGAAGGTCTCCGGCACATGGCCGCGGGTCACGGCCGCCCCCAGCGCGACCAGGGTGCCGAGGACGACGTACGCGAGCAGGAGGACCACCATGGCGTGCGCCGCCGGACGCACCGACTCCTGGAAGGGCAGCAGCCGGCCGGGCAGCGGCGCCCGGCGCGACACCAGCAGGGCCAGGATCAGCACCCCGGCCAGCCACAGCAGGCCGAAGAAGAGGGTCGAGGGCACCTCGGTCGTGAAGCCGACCTCGGGCGAGACACCGAGGAAATCGCCCACGTCACCCAGCGTGTCGTCGAGAGAGAGCTTGAAGGTCTGACGGGCCGCGAACGCCAGGGCGAGCAGCGCGAGCAGCCACAGGACGGCGATCCTCGCGGCCCACCCGGCGAGTTCCCGGCCGCCGGCGACAGCGCGGTGCCGCAGCGGCCGCAGGAAGCCCGCGCCGAGCACCAGCGCACCGGTCAGGGTGACCGAGAGCGGGATCACGGTGAGCCCGGCCTCGCTGTTCGCGAGTCCTCCCGCGCTGCCCGACAGTTCGACGGTGCCGCCGACGGCCGTGACGACGGTCGCCATGACGACCCGGGGGAACGCGTTCTGCGGGAGATCCACCGCACCCGCCCCCCACAGTCCCAGCCCGGCCACCACCACCATGGCGACCAGCGCGCCCAGGACCGCGGCCACGGCCTGCGCCCAGCCGTGCCGAGCGACGACTGCCTGGTCGGAGGGGGAGAGAGGGCTCACCCCGCCACGCTAAGCAGCCCCGCGACCGCTCGCCCGCCGGGAGGGCCGTCCGCGTCCGCTTGCGGGTGACACCGAACCGGAGCAAACAATAGGAATGTCGCGGAAGAATGCGGCCAAATCGGGGCAATTGGATCGCGCGTCGCAGGAGTCCCGCGTCGGGAAGAAGAGCTCGTGAGCGTCGAACCGCCCTCGTCGGGCCGGCCCACCGGGCCGCCCTCGGGTCCGCTGTCGGGCCCCTCGCAGCCTCCTTCGGGCCCGCCCTCGCAGCCCCCGGGCAGCGGCGGCGGCACCTCCGCGCCCGAACCCCGCCGCCCCTGGTGGGGATCGGCACCCCGGGTCGCGCTGATCGCGGCCGCGGTGGTCGCCGCCGTGGTCCTCGCGGTCGTCTTCACCCGCTCCGGCGGCGGTTCCGGCACGGCCGGGGGCGACGGCGAGGTCTTCCTCCAGGCCGCGGGCAAGACGGGCCCCGACCCGTTCACCGAGTCGACCGCGAAGGACAGCTCGCTCCCGCCCGTCCCCGCCTCCCCGTCCGGCTCCTCCGAGCCCGCGAACGCCGTGCGCGGCGTCGACGGCGACGCTCCCGGTCTCTACGGCGGCACCCGCAACGTCTCCAGCTGCGACGTCGAGAAGCAGGTCAAGGCACTCCGGGCGGACCCCGCCAAGAACGGCGCCTTCGCGTCGGTCGCCGGCGTCAGGCCGGCCGAGGTCCCGGCCTTCCTGCGCGGGCTCACCCCCGTCCAGCTGCGCATGGACACCCGGGTCACCAACCACGGCTACCGCGACGGCGCCGCCACCAGCTACCAGGCCGTCCTCCAGGCCGGCACCGCCGTCCTCGTCGACGACCGCGGAGTGCCCCGCACCCGCTGCGCCTGCGGCAACCCGCTGACCCCGCCGGTCGCCCAGCAGACCACGCCCAAGCGCACCGGCGACACCTGGCCGTCGTACCGCCCCTCGAACGTGGTCGTGGTCGCACCCTCGACGACGGTCATCAACGTCTTCGTCATCTACGACGCCGACCACCACGACTGGATCGGCAGGCACCGCGGCGACACCGGCCACAAGGACCACAAGACCGAGCCGCCGGTACGGCCCTCCCCCTCGGTGAGCACGTCGACGCCGACCCCTCCGACCAGCCCCGGTACATCGACGTCACCGGCTTCCCCGTTGCCCTGCGTCTCCCTGCCGGCCGACGGCGGAACCCCGAGCGGGACCCCCTCCGGGTCCGCGAGCCCGTGCCCGCCGAGCTCCAGCTCCCCGTCCTCGCTGGTCCCGAGCCCGCCCTCGTCGCCACCGCCCAGCAGCGCCTCCTCGGGTGAGGAGCCCCTGGTGCCCGACTCCTCGGCACCACAGGCCTCCGACACCACACCGGCCACGATCGGCTCGGCACCCCTGTCCGGCGCTTCCGGGTCCCGGGTGGTGTGACGCGTCCTTGGGACTGCGGCGCGCGGCTCGGGGTACGAGCACTGGTGCAGCAGCGTCCGGCCAGTCCGGCATCCGAGAGAGAAACGCATGATCGAGCACCTGGACGGGGCAGTGATACCGACTGGTTTCGACGTGCCCGTGGAACCGCTACGGCAGGCGGCGCACTACACGGGTGAGCCGGGGTGTATCGCCGAGGCGCGGAGTTTCGCCGCGCACTTTCTCGGCAGGCTCAGAACCGAGTGGTGCGCGGCCATCGGTGACCGGGTCGAGGAGGAGGCGCTCCTCGTCGTGAGCGAACTGGTCACCAATGCCGACCGGCACAGCAACGGGCCGTACATCCTCGAACTGGAGGGCACCGACACCGCGCTCGTCGTCACGGTGTACGACAGCAGCGCCGCCCTGCCGCGCAGGTTCCCCCGGGATCCCGAGCGCATCGGACGGCACGGTCTGGAGATCGTGCACGTGCTGGCGCGGGAGGTGGCGGCGGAACGCGTCCCGGTGGGCAAGCGGGTCCGCGCGGTGCTGGGGTTCACCGGCAGGCAGTGACGCGTGGGCGGGAGCGCGGCGGGTGCCGTTCGTGGACGGCACCCGCCTTTCCCGGTGTTGGGGTGCGCCCCGGTCACGCCCCGCCCCACCCCCCCCCCCAGCCCACCCGCCGCCCCCGGAAT